>NZ_FMIA01000001.1 GCF_900091615.1 Micromonospora yangpuensis
GTGGACGCCCGGGAGCGCTGGGCCGCCGACGACGTCCGGGCGGACAGCATCATCGTGCTGCACATCCCCGCCAGCCACGACCAGGCGTACCTGATCTCCATCCCCCGGGACACCGAGGCGGAGATCCCGGAGTTCAGCAAGAGCGGTTACCCCGGCGGCACCGACAAGATCAACGCGGCCTTCCAGGCCGGCGCCCGCAACGGCGGCGGCTGGGAGGGCGGGGCCCAGTTGATGGCCCAGACGATCAAGAAGATGACCGGGGTCAGCTTCGACGGCGCGGCGATCATCAACTTCGGCGGCTTCAAGAGCGTCATCGACGCCCTCGGCACCGTGCGGATCTGCGTCAGCCAGGAGGTCAAGTCGGCCCACATGTCGTACGTGGACGACAAGCCGATGTGGAACGCGGACGCGAAGAAGACCGGCAAGGCCCGTACCCCGGTGGTGCACAAGAAGGGCTGCCGGGAGATGGAGGGCTGGGCCGCGCTGGACTACTCCCGGCAGCGCTACGGGCTGAAGAACGGCGACTACGACCGCCAGCAGAACCAGCAGCAGCTGATCAAGGCGATGGCCCGTAAGGCCACCGAGAAGGGCATCCTCTCCAACCCGGTCAAGCTGCAACAGCTGACCAAGGCGGCCGGCAAGGCGTTCATCCTCGACACCGGCAAGGCCTCCCTGCCCGACCTGGTCTTCACCATGCGGGGGGTCACCGGCAACGAGTTGACCATGCTGCGCACCAACGGCGGCAACTTCCACGGCAACGCCAACGGCCGGGAGACGCTCAGCCCGCAGACCCTGGAGATGTTCCAGGCGGTACGCAGGGACGAGCTGGGCGAGTTCATCTACACCAACCCGGCGATGCTCTCCACCCGGAAGTAGTTTCCCCGAACGCCACTGATCAGGCAGGACGTCTCCGTAGCCTGACGTGAGAGGTATTCACGTCAGGCTACGGAGGTGGGCGCCACGTCCAGGGCGGCACAGACCGGACCCCGGCGCCGGGCCGGGCGACGACGGGCGCCCCGCTGGGCGCGGATCCTACTCGGCGCCGGGCTCGTCCTGGTCCTGCTCGCCGGGGTCGCGGTCGTCGGGCTGCGCCTGCTCGGCGACCGGTACGAACGGACGGTGCTCCGGGAGCAGCTGCTCGACCCGACCGCCCGGCTCGACGGCACCAGCCTCGACGGCCCGCTGAACTACCTGCTCGTCGGCTCCGACCGGCGACCCGGCGACGACAACCCCGCGCAGCGCTCGGACAGCATCCTCATCGTGCACGTGCCGGCCGGGCTGCGCCAGGCGTACCTGATCTCCGTACCCCGGGATCTGCTGGTCACGATCCCCACCCGGCGGCGGCTTCACCGGTGGGGAAGACAAGATCAATGCCGCGTACGAACACGGCGGCGGCGGTCAACCGGGTGCCCGGCTGCTGTCGGCGACCCTGACCCGGCTCACCGGACTGCGCTTCGACGGCGCGGCGCTCATCGACTTCGCCGGCTTCCGGACCGTCATCGACCTGCTCGGCGGGGTCCGGATGTGCGTGGACACCGAGGTCCGCTCGATCCACACCGGCACGGTCTTCCGCCCCGGCTGCCAGCAGATGGACGGCCGGCAGGCGCTGGACTACGTCCGGCAGCGCTACGACCTGCCCCGGGGCGACTACGACCGGCAGCACCACCAGCAGCAGCTCCTGCGGGCGATGTTGGAGCGGGCCGGCCAGACCGACCTGCGCCGCGATCCGGTCAAGCTGGACCGGGTACTCCGGGCGGTGGGCAGCGCGCTGACCGTGGACACCAACGGCGTACCCCTGCAGGACCTGCTCTTCGCGCTCCGCGCGCTGCCGGCCGACGCCCCTGCACGCGTGCAGATCCCGTCCTCCCCGCAGACCATCGACGAGGTCTCCTACGTCGTGCTCGACGACGGCGGCACCGGACTGTTCGCCGCACTGCGGGACGAACAGCTCGACGGGTGGGCCGCCGCCAACCACGCTGGGTCAGCAAGCTGTGACCTCCGTACCGTTCCGCCCGGCCTCCGCCGGATCGACCGGACGAGGATCTAGGTTGGTACCCGTGTTCGGACCCAGGTACCCACGATGCCCGTGACCGAGATCGCCGACGAACCTACCTGCTCGACGTCCGGGAGGACGACGATGGGCGGCCGGCCACGCCCCACAGGCCCATCACCTGCCCATGATGGAGCTGCCTACCCGGCTCGCCGACGTCCCCACCGACCGCGAGGTGGCGGTGATCTGCCGCTCCGGTGGTCGCTCGGCACAGGTGGTGGCGTACCTGATGACAACGGTTGGGACCAGGTGCGCAACGTGGTCGGCGGGATGGGCGAGTGGGCCACCGCCGGACGACCGGTGGTCGACTCCGACGGGCGACCCGGCGGGTGCTCTAGGGCCACCGACGTCATGGCCGAACCACTGGTCTTCGCGCACCGCGCTCCTCCGCCGACCTGCCGGAACACACCCTGGCCGCGTACCTGCGGGCGTTGGCCGACGGCGCCGACGGCCTGGAGTGCGACGTCGGCTGTCCCGCGACGGACATCTGGTCTGTGTCCACGACCGTCGGCTGGACCGGACCAGCAACGGTCACGGCCTGGTCAGTGCCCGCACCCTCGCCGAGCTGGACCGGTTGGACTTCGGCTCCTGGCATCCCGGCTGCGGGCCCGCCGGGCCGCCGGACGAGTCGCACACCCGGCTGTTGACCCTGCAACGGCTGCTCGACGCCGTGCTGGCCGCCGGCCGCCCGGTCCGGTTGCTGATCGAGACCAAACACCCTCCCGTACGGGCGTGACGTCGAACGCCGGCTGGTCGCCCTGCTACGCCGGTACGGCCTGACCGAGCCGGGCCCCGACGATCCGGTACGGGTCACCGTGATGTCCTTCTCCCTGCTGGCCGTGCGCCGGGTCCGGGCGCTGGCACCGCGGCTGCCCACCGTGCTGCTGATGGACCTGCCGCCGCGCTGGCTGCGCCGGGGACACCTGCCGTTCGGCACCCGGATCGCCGGCCCCAACGTCGAGCTGCTGCGTACCCGCCCGTGGCTGGTGCCGGCGCTGCGGGCGGCCGCCACCAGTGTACGTCTGGACGGTCAACGAACCGGCCGATCTCGACCTGGCCTCGCCGCCGGGGTGGACGGGCTGATCACCGACCGGCCCGCGCACACCCTCGCCCGCCTCGGCAGGTGAACCGGGGGGTGCCCGGTGCCTCTCCGACCGGGCACACTCACAGCATGCCGGAGCACACCGATCTCACCGCCCTCATCACCGGCCAACGCACCGCACTGGAGATGCTCAACTCGGGTTCCGCCGCCCTGCCCGCCCTCACCCGGCTGCTCCAGGAGGTCCAGCCGGCCCTCGGCGCGGCGGGCATGGCCTTCGTGGAGTTCACCCCGCAGGGCGGCCGGGTGATCGCCGCGACCGGGGCCAGCGAGTGGACCCTCGGCCGACCACTGCCGGCCTCCGATCCGGCCACCGTCTGCCTGCTCACCGGCCCCAGCGTCCAGCAGGTCCGGATGACCCACCTGCCCGGTCACCTCGCGGGTGAGCTGGCCGAGCGGGGCCTGCGGTGGATGGTCGTCGGCCGGGCCGAACTCGGTGGGGTGACCGTGGGCAGCCTGCACGTGCTCTACCCGGAGGCGCGGGATTCCCTGGACGCCACCGAGCGGGCGGTCGTCGGGTACCTGGCCGCCTGCGTCGCGCACCTGTACGGCGATCGCAACGGGCTGCCCGTACACACCGAGGGGCCGGTGGTGGCGGCGCTGGCCGACGGTCTCGCGGTGGTCGACCCGGACGGCCGGGTACGGCTCTGGAACCCGGCAGCCACGCAGGTCACCGGCCACTCCGCCGCCGAGGCGCTCAACCGTCCGCTGCCGTTCCCGTTGCCGCCGCCCGGCCGGGCGCTGGACCACCGGCTGCCCGACGGCCGCTGGCTGAAGATCAACTCGGGTGAGCTGCCGGGGCCGGGCAACCTGCGGGTGGTCACCTTCCGCGACATCACCGACCAGCAGCGGCGGGACCGGGACCGCGAGTTGTTCGTGGCGGTGACCAGCCACGAACTGCGCACCCCGGTCACCGTGATCAAGGGGTACGCGGACACCCTCTGCAACCACTGGGACTCGCTCACCGACACCGATCGTCGGCAGGCCGCCCTGGTCATCGGTCAACGCGCCAACGAGCTGGCCCGACTGGTCGACCGGCTGCTCTCCTCGGCCGCCGAGGCCGCCCCCGGCGCGGAGCCACCCGCCCGGTTCGACCTCGGTGCGGCCCTACGGGACGCGGTCGCCGACCTGCCCGCCGAGATCCGCGAGCGGCTCCGCCTCGACCTGCCCGCCGACCTGCCCAGGGCCTGCGGGTTCCGGCAGAACCTGGCCACCGTGCTGACCGAGCTGAGCACCAACGCGGGCAAGTACTCCCTGCCCGGCGCACCTATCGAGATCACCGCCGACGCCGACGAGCAGACGGTCGCGTTCCGGGTCAGCGACCGGGGCATCGGCATCCGCCCCGAACACGTGGAACGGGCCTTCGAACGGTTCTGGCAGGGCGAGTCCGGTGACCGGCGTCGGTATCCCGGTGCCGGGCTGGGCCTCTATCTCGTCCGGCAGATCGTGGAACAGCAGAATGGGTGGGTATCACTCCGCCCTCGAGCCGGGGGCGGTACGGTCGCAGAGGTGCGGCTGCCGCGCGGGTGACCGGTGCGGCGACAGGGTGAGAGGGCGACCGTGGAAACGGGACGGACCGAGCGTTCGTGGTGCGTGGTGGTGCCGCACCATGCCGTCGGCGCCCGGTTGGCCCGGCGCCGGTTGGCCGACGAGCTCGTCGACGTCGTACCCCCGCTGCTCCTGCCCGACCTGGTAGCCGTCCTGGCCGAACTGGTAGGCAACGCGGTCCGGCACGCCGACGCGCTGCCCGGCGGGGTGGTCCGGGTCGCCTGGCGGCTCTGGTCGACCCCGCACGGGGTACGCGTCCAGTTGCGGGTCACCGACGGCGGTTCCGCCGACGGCCCGCGGCTGCGGGTGGCCGGGCCGGACGCGGTGGGCGGCCGGGGGCTGCACATCGTGGCCGGACTGTCGACCCGGTGGGGCGTGGACCGCGACGGCCTGGGCCAGAGCGTCTGGGCCGACTTCGAGCCCGCCACCGCCGCCCGGGGAGACTTGGTCCCCACCTGAGCCGGGCCTGGTCGCCCGGGTCGGGTCGGGCTTGGTCGCCGGACCGGGCCGGGCCTGGTCGTCCGGGCCTGGTCGTCGGGTCGTCTAGGCTCTCTCGGCGTGAGCAAGCGTCGAAAGAGTCAGCGGGCCGGCGAGGCCAGCCCGAAGCGCACCAAGGTACGCGACGTCTTCGTACCCCGGCCCTTCGAGGGGTTGGTCGACGAGCCGGAATGGATCGCCCTGCGTGAGCTGGTGCCGGCCGCCTCCGCGCCGCTGCGGCTCACCGAGGACATGGTGGCCGAGCACGGCGACCGCCCGGTGGTCCTGGCCACCGTGCTGCCGATGGCCGCACCGGCGATGAGCCGGGCGGACGGTCAGGTCTTCGTCGGCCTCCAGCGGCACCAGCAGTCCGGCGACGTCTCCCGGGACCTGGCCGAGGCGCTGCTCTGCGCGCTGCGTACCGAGCCGGGTCAGCCGGTCCAGGTGCCCCCGATGCCCGGCGAGGGACCGCGTCTGCAGGACGTCCTCGTCGACGCCCCGCTGGAGATCAGCATGCACGAGGGCTTCGAGTTCTGGCTGGAGCCGGAGGCCGCCGGGAACCCGACCGTGCAGGCGTCGCTGGAGCGCGCCAATGCCGCCGTCTACCCCACCGTGCGGCTCTCGGCGGCGCGGGCCGCGTACTGGTGCCAGGTGCCGGAGAAGGCGCACGTGCGGTGGGTGCTGCCCGACGACGAGGACGCCGCCCTGGACACCCTGGCCCGCCTCGGCGCGGCCGGCACCCTGACCCTCGGCGACCACACCCGCTTCGCCGGCATGTTCCGCGCGCACGGTCGCCTGACGCCGGTCTGGGACCTGCCCCCGGACGTGCCGGCCGCCGAGTGGGAGGACCCGGTGACGCAGTTCGCCAAGCGGTACGCCGAGGCACTGGCCGACCCGACGCCCCTGGACCCCGCGGGCCGCCGGGCGAGGCAGGGCCTGGTAGGCCGCCAACTAACCCTCCGCTGAGGGGTAAGGAAGGGCCCCCTGTACATCAGAAGGCGATAGGAAGGGGCCCTTCCTTACACCTGGGAGGGGGTCGCGGGTGACGGGGCAGGACATGCAGCGGGGGCCGCCCCGGCCGGAGCCCAATTCGGAGCCGGCGATCCGGATCACCTCGATGCCGGCCCGTTCGAGCTGGGCGTTGGTCTCGACATTGCGTTCGTAGCCGACACAGAGCCGGGGCGCCAGGGCGAGGGTGTTGTTGCCGTCGTCCCACTGCTCCCGCTCGGCGGTGACCGGGTCCAGACCGGTGTCGATGACCCGGAGCCGGTCCAGGCCCATCGCGTCGGCGGCGGCGCGCAGGAACGGTGCCGGGCCGCTCACCCGCGGCTCGCCGTCGGGCTCCGCCACCACCGTGTACGCCGCCAGCGTGTCCGCCACGTTCGGGTACATCAGCACGGCGTCCACGTCGACCATGGTGCAGACCGTGTCCAGGTGCATGGTGGCCCGCTCCTGGGCGATCGGGACCACCAGCATGGTGTGGGCCAGGTCGGCGGCGAAGACCTGTCGGGCGAGGCGTTCCGCTCCGGCCGGCGTGGTCCGTTCGCCCACCCCGACGGCGAGCACCCCGGGGGCCATGAGCAGCACGTCACCGCCTTCCAGGTGTTCCAGCCCGGGGTGGTAGACGAGTTCGGTGCCGACGAACCGGGGGTGGTGCCGGTAGATCGCGTCGGTGAGCGTGCTCTCCCGGCGGCGGGCCGGCATGGCCAGGCTGGTGACCGCCACCCGGTCGCCTACCCAGACCGCGGAGTCCCGGGTGAAGAGCAGGTTGGGCAGCGGGTCGATGACGAAGTCGTGCCGGTCCAGCAGGCTGTAGACCAGGCCGCCGGGGCGCTCCGGGCTGATCCGCAGTTCCTCGTGGGCGAGCCCGGCGATGAGCACGTCGGCGAGGGCGGCGGGGTCCAGATAGGCCAGCTGCTCGGCGGTCCGGCGGCGTAGGGCGTCACCGAGCCGGGGCGAAACGAGCACCTGCTCGGTGAGGTGACTGCGGGCGTCGGCGACCGCGAGTGTCTCGGCCAAGAGGTCGGCGAGATACAGCACCTCCACCCCCCGACCGCGCAGCGCGGCGGCGAAGGCGTCATGCTCCTCCTGCGCCCTGCCCACCCATGGGATGGCGTCGAACAGCAGCGAGTCGTTGTTCCGGGGGGTGAGCCGGGCGAGTTCCGGTCCCGGCCGGTGCAGGATGACCGTGCCGAGCACGCCGACTTCGCTGTCCACGTAGTGAGTCACCATGGCAGGGTAGGCAGGGATTGACGGCATGCGGAAAAAGAACCGTGGATGAATACGGCATTCATCCGCACTCACTCCGGCGCTCCGACTTGCCGACCACCGCCCCTGGCGACGTAGGGTAGTGGGGACATAACTTCGAGGGACCTTTTGCCGGAGGTCGCGATGACTGTCTTTCCCGCACGACGAGCCGTACCCACCGGTCGGGCGCTGCCGCCCGCCGATGCCTCCCAGCCCCGGGGCGAGTCCCCCGGTCTGCTGGGAGCGGCTCGACCGACACCCATGGAGTGGGCTCGTCGCCGCCGGGCCGAGCGCGGTGCGCGCCGGCTGGAGGCCGCCGGGGCCCGTGCGCTCGGGCAGCTCGACCATCTCGGGCCCTCCTGGCATGTCGTCGAGTGGCCCCGGACGGACGTGTCCGACCTGCTGCTCGACCACGGCCACGACGAGCGTGCGGGTTACCTCGCCATCGGGCCGAGCGGGCTCTTCGCGATCACCATCGCCGACCACGGCCGGGCCCGGGTGCTGGTCGCCGGGGACGTGGTGCAGATCAACGGCAAGCGTCCGGCGTACGTCCAGGAGACCCGGCGGGACGCCAAGCGGGCCAGCAAGGCGCTCTCCGACGCGGTCGGGCTGCCCATCCCGGTGACGCCGGTGCTGACCTTCGTCGGCTCCGGCGTCATCAGCGTCTACGGCCTGCCGAAGGACTGTCTGATGGCGACCCACCGGGAGCTGGACCGGCTCCTCGTGGCCGGGGGCAACCGGATCAGTCCGGCCACCGCCGACAAGCTGTCCCAGGTCGCGCAGCATCCCGGGACCTGGCTGAACGGCACGTACCGTCCCGCCGCCGACTACCGGTGGTACGACGAGGGCCGAACGGCCGCTGACAAGGCGGCCAACCGCCGGTAACGTCTCGGGCGACGCCACGTGGCCCGTTCCACCGAGCTGTCTCGTCCCTCCGTCCACGCCGTCCGCGTTCGGGTGTCCGGCTCCACCGGCGACCCGGCAGCGCTCCGGCGTGGCCGGGCGGGAAGCACGACGACCGGCTAGCGTGGACGGACCGGCGGTGTACCTAGGAGGCGCGGTGGCCCACGTCGAACTCTCGCTCTCGGAAGCCTTCGTGCCGACCGTACGGGCCGACGAGCCGGAGTACGACAGCCTCCACAGGTGGGCGGCCACCGTCTCACACGCGGCCGAGCCCTGCCTGCTGATCGACGCTGAGACCAGGGTGGTGGCTGTCTCGTCGTCCGGCTGCCGGCTGCTCTGCCTCGGCCGACCGGAGGACGTGATCGGCCTGCCGCTGCTCGACGGTGGCCTCCGGCTGCTCGACTTCACCGCGTACCGGGGTGAGCTGACCGAGCAGGACACCGACAAGATCCCACCGCTGCTGGCCCTGCACTCCGGCCGGCTGGCCCGGGGACTGCTGCGCATCCAGGCCGCCGCCGGCGCGCCGGACGCGACAGTGGACGCCATCTCCACGCCGGTGCTCACCGGCAGCGTGGTCGCCGGCTCGCTCACCTTCCTCTCCGAGGTCTGACGCCCGTCCGCTCCTTCACCGGGGGCCGGATGCCTCCTACGATGAGCTGAGCCACCCGACCACAGCCATGCCCATCGATACAAGGATCGGCTCGTGCCGCCCAACCCACCGCGCCGCCCCCGGTACCTCGTCGGGGTCGCGCTGCTCGCCGCCGTACCGCTGGCCGCCTGTGGCACCCCGCCCGAGCTGCAGCGGTCGAGCGCACCGAGGCCGACCGTGTCGGCGCCCAGCGCCGTACCCACCGATCCGGCCGCCGGTCCCGCCCCGGCCGGAACGGTGCTGCCGGAAGGGACGGCGGCGCCGGGTCAGCCAGTGTTGCCCGGTCAGCCGATGCTGCCGGGGACGGTGTTGCCGGGTCAGCCGGTGTTGCCGGGCGGGACGGCGGGCCCGGTGCTGCCGGGCGTGCCCGGTGGTCCCGGCGCCGTCGGTGGCCTGCCCGGCCCGGCACCGGGCCCGACCGGCCTCGGCCCGGTCGCCACGGCCTGCGCCGACGGGCCCACCGGCAGCCGGGTGATCGCGCTGCTGCGGGGTCCGGCGGCAGTGCTGCCCGACAGGGTCCAGACCCGGGTACGCACCGGACCGCTCTGCGCTGACGACTGGCACTACACGGTGCTGGACGTGACCGGACACGAGGAGCTCCAGGTCGTCACCCGGGGCAGGTCGAACGCGCCGGAGCTGGTCACCGCCGGCACCGACGTCTGCTCCGCCGAGGTACGGGCCACCGCCCCGGCCGGCATCCGGACGCTGGCCTGTCCCGGCGAACCAGGTGCGTAGGCTGTCGACATGCCCGGAACACCGCCGACCCGTTTCGTCTACCTCGGCCCCGAAGGCACCTTCGCCGAGCAGGCGCTGCGCACCGTCCCCGCTGCCGAACACGGCACCCGGACGCCCGCCCGCAGTGTGCCCGAGGCGCTGGAGAACGTTCGCAGCGGCGACGCCGACGCGGCCCTGGTGCCGCTGGAGAACTCGATCGGCGGGGTGGTCGGGGTGACCCTCGACGAGCTGGCCGAGGGGGAACCGTTGCTGATCACCCGCGAGGTGGTCCTGCCGGTGGACTTCGTTCTCGCCGCCCGCACCGCCACCCCACTGACCTCGGTACGCGCCGTGGCGGCCCACCCCCAGGCCTCCACCCAGTGCCGGCGGTGGCTGCGCACGTACCTGCCGGACGCGGTGGTCGTGGACGTCCTCTCCAACGGCGCGGCGGCAGCCGGCGCGGCCACCGGCGAGTACGACGCGGCGATCTGCGCCCCGATCGGGGCGGCCCGGCACCGGCTGGCCGTGATGGCCGACAAGATCGCCGACCATCCGGACGCGGTCACCCGGTTCGCCCTCGTCTCCCGCCCCGGCCCACCACCACCGGCCACCGGCGACGACCTCACCTCGCTGGCGGTCTACATCGCCCACGACCGGGTGGGCGCGCTGCTGTCGGTGCTGATGGAGTTGGCCGTCCGCGGGGTGAACCTGACCCGGATCGAGTCCCGCCCCACCGGGGAGGCCCTGGGCCGGTACGTCTTCTTCCTCGACTGTGCCGGGCACGTGGCGGACGCCCGGCTCGGTGAGGCGCTGCAGGGGCTGCGTCGGGTCTGCGCGGACGTACGCTTCCTCGGCTCGTACCCCCGGCACCGCTGGACCGCGACGGACGAAGACCGGCCGGTGCCGGCCCCGGCCGGTCTCTCCGACGCCGACTACACCGATGCGGCGGCCTGGCTGGCCCGGCTACGCACCGGCGAGTGAGGCACCGCGCGGGCCGGGTTAACGCGCGGGCCGGGTTAAGAGGGGGCCCCTGCGCTACCGGAAGCGTTGACCGGGGGCCCTTCCCTACCGCTCAGCTGAGGAGGCTGCCGAGGCCGCCGCGCTGCTCCTGCTGGCCGCTGCCGGTCACCGGTGCCTCCTCGGAGGGCTGCACCACCACGAACCCCTGCCCGGCGAAACTCATCGTGAAAGCCTCACCGGTACGCCGGCCGAGCAGGGTGCCCAGCCCGAGCTGCTCGGCCCGGTGGTAGCCGGTCTGCAGGCTGGCCGACCAGCAGACCGCCGCCTGCGGGTCGACGTAGGTGGGTGCGTCGACACTGAGCACCACCGGGGTGCCCTTGGTGGTGATGGCGATCCGGCCGTGCCCGGTGAAGACGCAGTTGAACAGGCCGGACGACGCCATCCCGGCCCCGCCGACCATCCGGACGTCGTACTGCAGGCCGGAGTCGAAGGCCAGCACGCTGGAGCCGTTGATGGAGAGCGCGTCCCCCGGCTCCAGGTCGATGATGTGCACGTCCTTGGCGAAGTCGGCGAGGAAGAGGTCACCCACGCCGGTGACCTTCATCAGCGGGACACCCTCGCCGGTGAGTTTCTGCTTGAGGAACTTGCCGAGCCCGCCGGAGCCGAGCGCCTGGAACTGCATCTGCCCCTGATAGGCGACCATCGACCCGACCCGGGCCATCGTCTCCCCGTTGAGGGCGATCTTCAACATCTTGGAGTTCTGCAGCCGCATACCGGGCTGCGCGGACTCCCTCTCCAGGTTCTCCGCGGAGAACAGCTCGCTGCGCATGGTGAAGGTGCCTCCTGATTCGCGTACCTGCCTGTGAAGGTAGGTCAGCGCCGCAACCGGCCGGCATCCGCCGAACCGGCAGCAGGTCAGCCCCAGCCCAGCTCGTGCAGCCGCTCGTCGTCGATGCCGAAGTGGTGGGCGATCTCGTGCACCACGGTCACCGCCACCTCCTCGACGACGTCTTCGTCGGAGTCGCAGATCCGCAGGATCGGTCGGCGGTAGATGAAGATCCGGTCCGGCAGCACCCCGGCGTAGTCCCAGCCCCGGTCGGTGAGGGCGTGGCCCTCGTAGAGGCCGAGCAGCTCCGGCTCGCCCGGTGGCGAGTCGTCCTCCACCAGGATCACCACGTTGCTCATCAACCCGAGCAGTTCCTCGGGCACCTCGTCGAGCGCCTCACCTACCAGTTCCTCGAAACGTTCTCGGCTCATCTCGACGGGCACGTCGTCCATTCTGCCGGCAGCCGGGCCGGAACGCCGGGCGGCGACCGATGCCGGGGACCGGGCGGGTTCGTCAGGCGACGGCCAGGCTTCGCCGGGTCGGCCGGCGGGGCAGCGGCCGGACGGGAGCAAGGGCCGGCCGGGGTGGCGAGGTCGAGGGATGCCCGACCGCCCGCCCGGAGGCGGGGCGGCCGGGTGCCCGTCGAACAGAAAGCGGTGTACGTCAGGCGGCGAGGCGCGCGCTGAGACTGATCTGCGCGCCCGGAGAGAGCAGCCGCGAGATCGGGCAGTTCTCCTTGGCGGCCTCGGCGAGCTTGGTGAACTGGGCCTCGTCGAGGCCCGGCACCTGGCCGACCGTCTCCAGGTCGATCCGGGTGACCGTCATACCGGCGTCGGTCTTGTCCAGGTGGACCTTGGCGGTGGTCTGCACCGAGGTGGCCGGCGAGCCGGCGTCGGCCAGCCCCTTGCTGAGCGCCATCGAGAAACAACCGGCGTGGGCCGCGCCGATCAACTCCTCGGGGTTGGTCCCCTCGCCCTCCTCGAAGCGCGACTTGAACGAGTAGTTCCCGGCGAGGCCGCCCTTGCCGGTGCTGATGGTCCCGGACCCCTCGGTGAGGGTGCCCTGCCACTGTGCGGATGCGGTACGGATAGGCATTCCCCGACGCTAACCGACGCCGGGTCCAGCGGCGACCGTCCCACCGACTCGGTGCCCGCCCGCCGGTCCGCCCCGCCCGCCACGGGCGGGCCACGACACCGGCAGGTACGACATCCGCGGGCCAGGGCGTCGGAGGGTCGGGACCCGGCCGGCGACCGCCGGTTGTGTCATGATTCGGCGGGAGGCCGACGGCCGGGTCCAGCCCCGGCACGGCCGGGTCCAGCGGCAACGCGGGTCCACCGACGGCTCAGGCTCGCGCAGGCGGAAGGGTGGCCGATGTCCCAGGATCTTCCCGTTCCCCGGCAGAACGACCGCTCCGACGGGCCGGCCGTCCTGGAATGGGGACCGGACGAGCCGGCGGCACCGTCGTCGGGTCGTTTCGGGCGTACGCTCGCCGGCCTTGGCCGGGACCGACGGCTACCGCCGGTGCTGGCCGGGTTGGGCGCGGTTGCCGCGATGGCCTCGCTGGTCGGCGAGTGGCTGGTGATGACCGTGCCGGACAGCGGCCCCGGGGCGGACACGGTCCTGCGGGTGCCCGGCAACGTCTCCGAGGTCGGCGGCTTCGGGGCCGGTTACCTGGTCGGCCTGCTGGTGCTGAGCGCTGTGGTGGTCCTCGCGCTGGCCGGCACCCCGGCGGTACGGCCCAACGCCCGGTTGGCCGGGTTGGCGCTCACCGGAGCGCTGCTGGCGCTGCTGGTGGCCACGGCCTTCTCGCTCGACGAGCCGAGCCAGCGCACCCTCTTCTACTCCCCCGAGGACGGCTTCCAGGTCGAGTACGGTCGCGGCCTGGTGATGGCCTTCGTCGGCTGCCTCCTGCTCGTGGCGGCGCTACAGCTCAGCGGCCAGGCCACCGAGGCACCGACCGACAGCCCCGGATGGCGGTGGCCTGGTCGCCGGGACCGCCCGCAACCGGACGACGACGAGCTGCCCGCTCCGGCCGACCTCACCGTCGGACCCGCCGTCCCGTTCGCCCGCCCCGAACCCCCAGCCTGACCGCACCATCCCACCCCGACACCCACCCCACCGCACCCCGGCGCCCGCCGCACAGGATCTTTCAGGCACGTAGGGGAGCAGCCCCACGGGTGGCGGGGCAGGGGCAGCGGAGGACGGGCGGACGGAGTGCGGGGCAGTGGCTGGTCAGGTGGTCACCGGGTGGTCGCCGCGGGTTGGTGCCCGATTCGCGCGGAAGCCATGGTTGCGACCGGTTCACCGAGGTACGGTTGCTGCCCGCCGTTGGAGGATCGGAGGCACCGACGACCGGACGACCGGGCCCGACGGCGGCGGGCGAAGGAGGAGCCATGACCCGCCCGGGACTACCCAAACTGATCGCCACCGACCTCGACGGGACGTTGGTACGCAGCGACGACACGGTGTCCGCGTACACCCATGGTGTGCTGGACCGGGTCCGGGCCGCCGGCATCCCGGTGGTCGGCGCGACGCCGTGGTGGTGCTGCTGCCCGGGGCGGCCCTCGGCGACGGCACCACCGGCCGGCTGCTCGCCGCGCTGGTCGCCGCCGGGGCGTTCGCGGCCTTCCTCTCCACCTCGTCCGGCCTGCTCACCAGCGTCGCCGGGGTGATCTGGACCGACGTGCTGGGCCGCGGCTCGGTGCGCGACTTCCGGCTCGCCACGGTGATCGCCGGTGGGATCCCGGCCGCGCTGGCGCTGAACGTCTCCGGGCTGGACGTGTCGCAGGTGGTCGGGCTGGCCTTCGCGGTAGCCGCGTCCAGCTTCTGCCCGCTGCTGGTGCTCGGCATCTGGTGGCGCGGCCTGACCGACCTGGGCGCCACCGCCGGAGTGCTCGCCGGTGGCGGCGCGGCGATCACCGCCGCCCTGGTCACCGTGCTCGGCCCACCGCTGTCGGGCTGGCCGGCCACGCTCGTCGCCCAGCCCGCCGCCTGGACGGTGCCGCTGGCCTTCTCGGTGATGATCGCGGTGTCGATGCTCACCCGCCGCCATGCCCCCACCGACGTCGCCACCATCATGCTCCGCCTCCACACCCCCGAAGCCCTCCGCCTGTAAGGAAGGGCCCCCTGTTAACGCTTTTCGTATAGCGGGGCACCCCTCTCACCGCCCACCGGGGCGGACGAAGCTCCTGCCTGGGGAGGAGACACAGGTCGTACCGCGGCGGGATCAGCCGGTGGCGGTCGCGGGCTAGGGTCGCAGGCATGACTGAGGAGCACCGGGCGCTCGCGCTGCGCGGGCTGGTCAAGCGGTTCGACAGCAAGGTGGCGGTCGCCGGCGTCGACCTGGACGTGCCGACCGGGTCGTTCTACGGCCTGCTCGGCCCGAACGGCGCGGGCAAGACCACCACCCTGTCGATGGCCGTCGGCCTGCTGCGCCCCGACGGTGGCCAGGCCCAGGTGCTCGGGTACGACGTCTGGACCGACCCGGTACGCGCCAAGCAACTACTCGGCGTGATGCCCGACGGGGTACGCCTCTTCGACCGGCTCGACGGGGCGGAGCTGCTGGCGTACCACGGCTTGTTGCGCGGCATGGACCCGGCGGTGGTGGACCGGCGCGCGGCCGAGCTGCTGGACGTCCTCGCGCTCGGCGACGCCGGCCGGACGCTGGTGGTCGACTACTCGGCCGGCATGAAGAAGAAGATCGGCCTGGCCTGCGCGCTGCTGCACGGCCCCCGGCTGCTGGTACTGGACGAGCCGTTCGAGGCGGTCGACCCGGTCTCCGCCGCGCTGATCCGCGACATCCTGCACCGGTACGTCACCGGTGGCGGGACGGTGGTCTTCTCCAGCCACGTCATGGAGGTCGTCGAGCGGCTCTGCTCGCACGTGGCGATCCTCGCCGACGGGGTGATCAAGCGGGTCGGCACCATCGACGAGGTACGCGCCGGCCGGGCGCTGGAGGACGTCTTCGTCGAGGTGGTCGGTGGTCGGACCGCGACGGGTGAGGAGTTGGCGTGGCTGTCCCGGTGACCACCCCGCCGGTCGTCGCGCCCACCGAACACCTCCGGCCGGTCCGGGCCCGACACTTCGTCCGGCTGAAGCTGCGGGTGACCAGGAACAATCTCCGAGGCCAGAGCTGGCGCGTGGCGCTGTTCGTACTCGGGGTGTTCTTCGGTCTCTGGTTCGCGGTGGGTGGCTTCTTCCTGTTCGCCGCGCCCGGCCTGGCCGACGGCGGCCGGTACGCGATCCTGGCCGGTGCGCTCGGCGGCGGCCTGGTGACCCTGGGCTGGCTGGTCCTGCCGCTGGTCTTCTTCGGGGTGGACGAGACGCTCGACCCGGCCCGGTTCGCGCTGCTGCCGCTGAGCCGGCGGACCCTGGTCACCGGGCTCTGCGCCGCCGCCCTGGTCAGCGTGCCGATGGTGGCGGCGCTTGTCGCGTTCGCCGGGCTGGTGCTCACCGCCGGCCTGCTCGGCGGCTGGGCGGCGGCCGTGGTCTGCGTACTCGGGGTGCTCTCCGGGTTGTTGCTCTGCGTCGCCGGCAGTCGGGCGTTGACCAGCGCGTTCGCCACCATGCTCCGGTCCCGTCGGGTCCGTGACCTGGCGGCCGTCCTGCTCGCGGTGCTGGCGGCCATGCTCGCCCCGATCCAGCTCGCGCTCACCGCCGCGCTACGCGACGCGGACTGGGACCGGCTGCTGGGGATCGCCCGGGTGGTCGGCTGGACCCCGCTCGGCGCACCGTGGAGCGCCGGCATCGAGGTGGCCGAGGGACGGGCCTGGGCCGCCGCGCTGAAGTTGCTGATCACCGGGGTGAGCGTCGCGGCACTGTTGCTCTGGTGGTCCCGGTCGTTGGAGTCGGCGATGACCGGTACGGCCAGCGCCGGTGCCGCCCCGGCCCGCCGTGGCCCGGCCGGCACCGCCGTGGCCCGGCTGTTTCCCCGGCCGCTGGGCTGGCTCGGGCGGACCCGGTTCGGTGCGCTGGTGGCCCGCGAGTGCCGGTACTGGTGGCGGGACGCCCGCCGCCGGGCCAACCTGATCACCCTCGTGATGGTCGGGATCTTCGTGCCGGTGATGATCAACGTTGGCGGCGCCGGTTTCGTCTTCGACAGCGAGCAGGGGTTCAGCTCCGCCGGTCCGACCTCACCGCTGACGGCAAGCGTGTCGATGGTCTTCGTCGGGGTGCTGGCCGCGGTGACGCTCGCCAACCAGTTCGGTTTCGACGGCAGCGCGTACGCGGCGAACGTGGTCGCCGGGGTGCCCGGCCGGGTCGAGTTGCAGGCCCGGATGGTGGCCTTCTCGGCCTACGTGGTGCCGCTGCTGGGGGCGCTCTCGGCCGTCATGGTGCTGGTGCTGGGTGAGCCGGCCTGGATCGGCCTGACGTTGGGCGTCCTCTTCGCCACCTACGGCGGCGGGCTGGCGGTCAACTCCTTCCTGTCGGTGCTGGGCGCGTACTCGCTGCCGGAAACGAGCAACCCGTTCGCGATGAACACCGGCGCGGGGATCGCCCGCAGCATGCTCACCCTGGTGTCGATGATCGTCTCGGCGGTCGTGGCGATCCCGATGCTGGTCGCCGCCGTCCTGCTCGGCGACGCCTGGTACTGGTTCGCGCTACCGGTCGGCGTGGCGTACGGGGTGGGCGCGGCGTGGCTCGGCGCGTACCTGGCCGGAGACGTTCTGGACCGCCGGATGCCGGAGCTGCTCGCGACGGTGACCCCACGCCGCTGAGGATGGGTACACTCCATCCCCATCGACTGGCGGATCGAGGAGGCACGATGTCGCGCCGGACCGGTAAGCCTTCCTACCTGCTGGCCCGCCCCGACAACCGGCGACGTCTCGTCGCGGTCGGCGTGGGGCTCGTCGCGGCGGCGGTCCTGCTGGGCGGTGGCATCGGCTACGGCGTGGGACGACCGGATGCCACCGAGGCCAGCATCGCCGACCTGCGACGCGCCGAGACCGAACGCGACGTACAGCAGATCGCCGACCTCACCGCGCTGGCCCGGCAGACCCGCGACCAGCTCTCGCCCATCCTCACCGCGCTGCGGCCGGACGGACCGGCACCCGACCCGGCGCAGGCCCGCCAGTGGCAGCAGACCATGCGTACGGTCGCCGAGCCGTTCGCCAACCCGCCGTCCGGCAGCACCGCCACCAACGTCGCCCGCGGTGGGCTGCGCAGCGCCGTCGACCAGGCCGCCGTGGCGGTGGACGCGTACGCCCTGGCGGCGGAGTCACCGGCGGCCAACCGCAAGGCGCTCACCGACATCGCGGTCCGGCAGGCGACCCTCGCCGCCACCACCTGGTCGGTGGCCGCGACCCAGCTCGACCAGATCAACATCGACGCGGGCCACGGCCACCAGCACGTCTACCTCGACACCGGTCAGGACGGCGGCGCCTTCACCCCCGACCACGCCCCGGAGGGCACCGGCGGCTGAGCCGACTCGCTCGGGCCGGCCATGGGTGGCGGGCGCACAATGGGGCGATGCCTGTCGTCGAGTCGGTGATCACCGTTCCCGTGGCCCCCGAGCTGGCCTTCGCCGTGTCGCAGACGGTCGCGCCGGTGCGGTACCGCTGGGATCCCTTCGTCCGGGAACAGCACTTCGTCGACGGTGCCACCCGCCCCGGCAAGGGGGTGCGTACCTTCACCCGCTCCCGGCACGGGCTGACCATGGTCAGCGAGTACGTCTCCTTCGCCCCGCCGACCAACGTCGGGATGAAGATGATCCGGGGGCCGTGGTTCTTCGAGATGTTCGCCGGTGGCTGGCGGTTCGCCCCCGGCCCCGAACCGGACACCACGCTCGCCACCTGGCGGTACAGCTTCCGCTGCCGGCCGGCGTTCCTGCGCCCGATCGCCGACCGGGTCGGGGTCTGGCTGCTCGGCCGGGACATCCGCCGGAGAATCACCGGGTACGCCGCCGGCTGCGCCGACGAGCAGGTGCTCGCCGCCGCCCGGGAATCCCTCTCCGGGCCCGCTCAACAGCCGGAGAGTCACGGTTAGCTTCGTGCCCCAGTCCGGCGCGGCACAATGTTTCACGTGAATCATGAGCCGGGTGCCGAGATCCACCACACCGACCCCTTCGCCGTACCCGTCGGTGACCGCTCGCCGGTCCGGCGGTTGCGGGGGCGGCTGGCCGCCCCGGTCACCCTCTGGACGGCGCCCGGCCCGGCCGGGCTGACCGTATCGTCCACGCTGGTCGCCGAGGGCGAGCCGAACCGGCTGCTCGGGCTGATCGATCCGGAGTCGGACCTGTGGGCGGCGGTCGAGGATTCCGGTCGGTTCGCGGTTGCCCAGTTGGGCCCGCCACACCGGCAACTCGCCGACCGTTTCGCCGGCCTCTTCCCGGCCCCGGGTGGCCTCTTCGCCACCGGCGAGTGGACCGAAACGTCGTACGGGCCGGTGCCGGCCGACGCCGGTGGCTGGGCGGGGTGCCGCCTGGACGTCGCCCGCGAATACGGCTGGGGCCTGCTGGTGGAGGCCACGATCGAGACAGTGGAACTGGCCGAGGAGACCGCACCCCTGCTGCATTACCGAGGCCGCTACCACACCCTGAAGGACTGACCGCCCTCGACAGCATCGGACATGCCTGCCGCCGTCACCCGCCCAGCAACGGGCTGCGGGCTGCGGGCTGCGGGCTGCGGGCTGCGGGCTGCGGGCTGCGGGCTGCGGGCTGCGGGCTGCGGGCTGCGGGCTGCGGGCTGCGGGCTGCGGGCTGCGGGCTGCGGGCTGCGGGCTGCGGGCTGCGGGGGCTGACGTTCGGCGGCGGGCGGGGGATGAGCCGGCGAGGTGAGAAGGGTGCCCTGCTATACCGGAAGCGTTAACAAGGGGCCCTTCCTTGCACGGGGGGGACCGTTCGGCGGGGTGACGTGGGTCACTGGGCGCAGCTAGTCGGCCGTTCGGCGCAGCCGTCGACCGGTACCGATCTGGGCCTATCCGGTAGGGCGGTGCGCTTCCTACGGTCGCCCAAACCCCCACGCCTGTGAAGGTGGTGATCCACAGATGTCCACGGACACACCCGCTTCGGCCCCCCACGGGCCCGAGCGGTACCTCGCCGTACAACGGTCGGACGAGTTCGCCGGGTTGCGTCGCGCGCTGCGCGGCTTCGTCTTCCCGATGACCGTCGCGTTCTTCCTGTGGTACGCGCTCTACGTCATTCTCTCCGCGTACGCCCGGGGCTTCATGGGCACGAAACTGTTCGGCACCAACATCAACGTGGCGCTGATCTTCGGCCTGCTCCAGTTCGTCTCGACGTTCCTGATCGCCTGGTTCTACTCGCGGTACGCCGACCGGAAGATCGACCCGATCGCCGACAAGATCCGCGGCGAGCTCACCGGAGGTGAGTCGTGAGCGCACTCTTCGCGGCGGAGGCCAGCGGCGGTGGTACCGCCCGTACGCTGACCATCACGCTGTTCCTGCTGCTGGTGGCCGGCACCCTGGCGATCACCATCTGGGCCAGCCGGCAGACCAAGACGGCGACGGACTTCTACGCCGGCGGCCGGTCCTTCACCGGCTTCCAGAACGGTCTGGCCATCGGCGGCGACTACATGTCGGCCGCCTCGTTCCTCGGCATCGCCGGCCTGATCGCCCTGTACGGCTACGACGGCTTCCTCTACTCGATCGGCTTCCTGGTCGCCTGGTTGGTCGCGTTGCTGCTGGTGGCGGAGCTGCTGCGGAACTCCGGCCGGTACACCATGGCCGACGTGCTGGCGTTCCGGATGCGGCAGCGTCCGGTGCGGACGGCGGCGGCGGTCTCCACCATCACGGTGTCGATCTTCTACCTGCTGGCCCAGATGGTCGGGGCGGGCGCGTTGGTGGCGCTGCTGCTCGGCATCCGGCCGGGGACCACGTTCCTCGGCATGGGCGCCGACACCGCCAAGGTCGCCACGATCGTGCTGGTCGGCGCACTGATGATCATCTACGTCACGGTCGGCGGGATGAAGGGCACCACCTACGTGCAGATCGTCAAGGCGGTGCTGCTGATGGGTGGCACGCTGCTGATGACCATCCTGGTGTTGGCCAAGTACAACTTCAACCTCTCCGCGCTGCTCGGCGACGCGGCGGCCTCGTCGGGTCAGGGCACCGCATTCCTGGAACCCGGGCTGCGGTACGGCGTGGAGGTCGCCGGCAACGCGACGCAGACGTTCTACAACAAGGTGGACCTGCTCTCGCTCGGCATCGCGCTGGTGCTCGGCACGGCCGGCCTACCGCACATCCTGATCCGGTTCTACACCGTGCCCACCGCCAAGGCCGCCCGCAAGAGCGTGCTCTGGGCGATCGGCATCATCGGCACGTTCTACCTGTTCACCCTGGCCCTCGGCTTCGGCGCGGCGGCGCTGGTCGGCAGCGAGGCAATCGTCGCGCAGGACAAGGCCGGCAACACGGCGGCGCCGCAGCTCGCCGAGCGGCTGGGCATCGACTTCTTCGGCGGGGACATCGGTGGCGCGGCCATGCTGGCGATCATCGCGGCGGTCGCCTTCGCCACCATCCTGGCGGTGGTGGCCGGGCTGACCCTGGCCTCCTCGTCCAGCCTGGCGCACGACTTCTACGCCAACGTGATCAAGCGGGGCGAGGCGTCCGAGCGGCAGGAGGTGAACGTCGCGCGGATCTCGGCCTTCGTCATCGGCGCGGTCGCCATCGTACTGTCGATCTTCGCGCAGAACCTGAACGTGGCCTTCCTGGTGGCGCTGGCCTTCGCGGTGGCCGCCTCCGGCAACCTGCCGGCGATCCTGTACAGCCTGTTCTGGAAGCGGTTCAACACCTCGGGCGCGGTCTGGTCGATCTACGGCGGTCTGCTGGCGGCGGTGCTGCTGGTGTTCTTCTCACCGGTGGTCTCCGGCGCGCCGACGGCGATGTTCCCGGATCACGACTGGCAGTGGTTCCCGCTGTCCAACCCGGGCATCCTCTCCATCCCGTTCGGTTTCCTCTGCGGCTGGATCGGCACCGTCATCTCCAAGGAGCACGACGAGGACAAGTACGCGGAGTTGGAGGTGCGCTCGCTTACCGGCGCCGGCGCGCACTGAGCCGGACCTGGCCGCGCCCCGGCCGGCCCGCCGGTCGCAGTTCACCGGCACCCTGTCCGCGCCACTCGAGCCGACGGTGAGAGGGGTCCCCTGCTATACGCCAGGCGTTAACAGGGGGCCCTTCCTTTATCGGTAGGGTGCGGGTATGAAGGTTGCTCCGCGCTTCGGTACCGGTCATCGTGTCCTCGTCACCGGGGGGGCCGGTTTCGTGCCGTCGCACCTGGTCGACTCGCTCGTCGCCCGGGGCTGCGCGGTGGTGGTGCTCGACAACTTCGTCACCGGGTCCAAGGAGAACGTCGCCCACCTGGTCGACCGGCCGGGCTTCACGCTGGTCGAGGCGGACATCTCCGACGGGCTGCCGACCGACCACCCGGCCCTGGCCGAGCGCTTCGACGCCATCCTGCACATGGCCTCGCCGGCCAGCCCGACCGACTTCGCCACCCTGCCGGTGGAGATCCTGCGGGTCGGTTCGGTCGGCACCCTGCACCTGCTGGAGCGCGCGGTCGCCGACGGTGCCCGGTTCCTGATGGCCTCCACCAGCGAGGCGTACGGCGATCCGCTGGAGCACCCGCAACCGGAGACGTACTGGGGCAACGTCAACCCGATCGGGGTACGCAGCGTCTACGACGAGGCCAAGCGGTTCTCCGAGGCGGCCACCATGGCCTACCACCGGTACCGGGGGCTGGACGCGGCGATCGTCCGGATCTTCAACACGTACGGGCCGCGGATGCGCCCGGACGACGGTCGGGCCATCCCCACCTTCATCTCCCAGGCGCTGCGCGGTGAGCCGATCACCGTGCACGGTACGGGGAACCAGACCCGCTCGATCTGTTTCGTCGACGACCTGGTGCGGGGCATCCTGCTGCTGCTCGACTCGACCGAGACCGGCCCGGTCAACTGCGGCACCGAGCACGAGCTGACCATGCGGCAACTGGCTGAGTTGATCGTGTCACTCTCCGGCAGCAGCTCCGAGGTGACCTACGTCACTCGGAGTGCCGACGATCCGGAGAAGCGCCGACCGGACCTCACCCGCGCCCGGGAACTGCTCGGATACGCCCCGACGGTGGGCCCGGAGGACGGGCTGCGGCGGACCATCGAGCACTTCCGTCAGCGACTGGGGTGACCGGCGCGACACTCGCCGAGGCCAACCTGTACATCGCCTGAGGGCAATACTGGCGCGCGCTACGTACCCTGAGTTACATGTCAGCGACCAGCTCAGCCGGTGATTCGCTTCCGTACCTGCACCGTGGTGCCGGGCGCGCGTCGGTCCCCGGCCCGGCCCGGGGCGCCGGCCGGTCCCGGCCGGCCGCCCAGTGGTACCCGTCGCACGACGACGGCCCGGCGGGCGCCGGCCCGGGTGGGCCGGGCGGGCCACGTCAACCCGACGGACCGGCCGGCCCCGCCCCCCGCGGTCGGCAGCCGCGCTGGCGGCGCGGCGTCCTGGTGGTCGGGGTGGTCGTGCTGGTCCTGGCGCTGGTCGGCGGGGGCGGGGCGTGGTTCTACACCCGCAGCCTCAACAGCGACCTGGCCCGCACCGACCCGTTCTCCGAGATCACCGGCGGCCGGCCGGCGAAGACCGTGGACGGTGCGCTGAACATCCTGCTGGTCGGCAGCGACTCCCGGGACCCGGACGCCCCGGTCGAAGAGGCGAGCAAGTGGCGGGCCGACACGATCATCGTGATGCACATTCCCTCCGACCACCGCTCCGCCTACCTGGTCTCCATTCCCCGGGACCTGTACGTGCCGATCCCGGAGGCGGCCAACGCGGAGTGCGGATCGGGCAACCGAGGCAAGATCAACGCGGCCTTCGCATTCGGTGGACTGCCGCTGGCGGTACGCACCGTGGAGTGCTTCACCGATGTCCGGTTGGACCACGTGATGGCCATCGACTTCGCCGGTTTCAAGCAGGTCACCGATGCCCTCGGTGGGGTCGACCTGAAGGTCGAGCGGACCACCACCTCGATCCACAAGCCGTTCCGGACCTTCGAGAAGGGCACCAACCACATGAACGGCGCCGAGGCCCTGGACTGGATCCGGCAGCGCAAGCAGTTCCCGGACGGTGACTTCGCCCGAATGCGTCACCAGCAGGAGTTCCTCCGCGCGTTGATGGACAAGGCCGCCAGCTCGGGCACCCTGACCAACCCGCCCAAGCTGAACGCGTTCCTGCGGGCGACGACCGACGCGGTCACCGTGGACCAGGGCTTCTCCCTGGCCGACATGGCGCTGCAGTTCCGCAATCTGCGCGGCGAGAACCTCACCTTCGTGACCAGCCCGCACGCGGGCAGCGAGACCATCAACGGCGAGTCGGTGGTGGTCTCCGACCGGGAGAAGGCTCTGGCGATGTACCAGGCCATCACCGCGGACACCATGGCCGAGTGGGTGCAGGCCAACGAGAAGCCCGCCGACTCGGGCGGTAGTTGACGGTTCCGTTTCGAATTCGTTTCGACAGACGTCATCGTCGGTCGGTGACCGTGGGTGCGCGCCGCGCCACCGGTCACCGACCGGTCGTATCCGTCGGTACGTTCGGCCAGTTAATTGAGGCGAGCAGGAAGAACAACGGCAGATTGCCGCCGGGGGAACTCGCCACGAGGGGCCCGGATCCGTAAAGTGATCCCTCCCCTCTTATCACGCGAACTGGAGCACGCATGCCGGTTCAGACCCGCCGTCGATCCTCGGCATCGACGCATCCGAGCGCGGCCGCCAAGGCCTCGGCGGCCATCCCGTCGCAGCGTTCCGGCGGTGGGAAGCCCCCTGGCGACCCGCCGAAGCCGGCGAAGAAGCGCCGTCGCAAGGACCCGCTCTGGGCCCGGATCACCGTCGTGGTCGGCGCGGTGCTGATGGTGACCAGCGGAGCGGCCCTGGCCGGCAGCAAGGCCGTGATCAGCCAGGCCACCGGGAGCATCGCCCAGCGCAACCTGCTCGGTGAGGCGGGCAAGTCCGACGCCGAGGGTGGGGAGAGCCTGGAGGGTCCGATCGACATGCTGCTGCTAGGG